>NZ_JAEKGB010000029.1:0-527 GCF_016918385.1 Pseudomonas sp. ICBG1301 | reverse complement strand
CTCAACTAAGAGAACTCACAAATTTTACCTTAGCCTGATTCGTTACCAGTGAAAGTAACGTTCAGTCTATCTTTCTATCACATACCCAAATTTTTAAAGAACGATCTAATCAAAGACTAGAAATCAATATTCACTTCAGAATATTCATTTCTAAACTCTAACGAGCAGAAGCAGTTAATGGTGGAGCCAAACGGGATCGAACCGTTGACCTCCTGCGTGCAAGGCAGGCGCTCTCCCAGCTGAGCTATGGCCCCATAACAAAATTGGTGGGTCTGGGCAGATTCGAACTGCCGACCTCACCCTTATCAGGGGTGCGCTCTAACCAACTGAGCTACAGACCCAATTTCGAGCGCGTAACTGATTAGCTAAGAGCTATCAGCTTGGAGCTTAAAGCTGCTTCTATCGTCTTCTTCAATGAATCAAGCAATTCGTGTGGGAGCTTATGGAGCAGCTGATGTCGTCGATTAAGGAGGTGATCCAGCCGCAGGTTCCCCTACGGCTACCTTGTTACGACTTCACCCCAGTCA
>NZ_JAEKGB010000028.1:0-260 GCF_016918385.1 Pseudomonas sp. ICBG1301 | reverse complement strand
CGTGTAGATCTCGGTGGGCGCCGGAGCATGAAAAAAAAAACAATAAAAAGTGATGCCATGAACTTGAACGACGAGGTGGCCAGATCAGCAACACGAACAGTAGACTATATGATCAGAAGCAGTGTAGCGTCAGACACGAACACTACACACACGATAGGGCGATTATGAGTACCAATAGAGTATGGACGAGACAGTGCTTGTATATTGTGCGCTCACCTTGTATACAGTGAAGTCACTTTTGATCTATGTTTTTTTTTTTT
>NZ_JAEKGB010000027.1:0-647 GCF_016918385.1 Pseudomonas sp. ICBG1301 | reverse complement strand
TCCACCGTATGCGCTTCTTCACTTGACCATATAACCCCAAGCAATCTGGTTATACTGTGAAGACGACATTCGCCGAAAATTCGAATTTCTCAACTAAGAGAACTCACAAATTTTACCTTAGCCTGATTCGTTACCAGTGAAAGTAACGTTCAGTCTATCTTTCTATCACATACCCAAATTTTTAAAGAACGATCTAATCAAAGACTAGAAATCAACATTCACCATCACTTTGATGGAATGCTCATTTCTAAGCTTTAAACGTCAGAAGCAGTAGTGGTGGAGCCAAACGGGATCGAACCGTTGACCTCCTGCGTGCAAGGCAGGCGCTCTCCCAGCTGAGCTATGGCCCCGTATTTCTACAGGCGTTTCCCACACAAAATTGGTGGGTCTGGGCAGATTCGAACTGCCGACCTCACCCTTATCAGGGGTGCGCTCTAACCAACTGAGCTACAGACCCAATTTCGGGCTGCTTCTTATCGTCTTCTTCAATGAATCAAGCAATTCGTGTGGGAGCTTATGAAGCAGCTGATGTCGTCGATTAAGGAGGTGATCCAGCCGCAGGTTCCCCTACGGCTACCTTGTTACGACTTCACCCCAGTCATGAATCACACCGTGGTAACCGTCCTCCCGAAGGTTAGACTAGCTAC
>NZ_JAEKGB010000026.1:0-807 GCF_016918385.1 Pseudomonas sp. ICBG1301 | reverse complement strand
CCCCTCGCCCGCCTGACCCGCGCCAACCACTCGCAAGACGTACAGGAACGCTTCGGCCACGACCCGGCGGGCAACCTGCTGATGCAGAACCGCCCCGGCCCGGACATCGTTGCGGGTAATCGCCTGATGATCCAGGGCGATCAGCACTATGACTACGACGCCTTCGGCAACCTGATCCGCGAGCGACGCGGCAAAGGCCAGCAACTCGTCACCGAATACCGCTACGACTGCCAGCACCGCCTGATCGGCCTCACCAAGCCCAACGGGCAAACTGCCCACTATCGCTACGACCCATTTGGGCGGCGCATCAGCAAAACCGTGGATGACACGACCACGGAGTTTTTCTGGCAAGGCGACAAGCTGATTGCCGAACATCATGCGGAGCGCCATCGCAGCTACCTATACGAACCCGACAGCTTCCGCCCATTGGTTTTACTGGAAGGCTTTGGGCCGAAAGAAACAAAACCCTACCACTACCAACTCGACCACCTCGGTACGCCGCAGGAACTGACCGATAATGAAGGCGAAATCGTCTGGTCCGCGCACTACCGCGCCTACGGCGAAATCGCCCGCCTTGATGCCTGCAAAATCGACAATCCGTTGCGTTTTCAAGGCCAGTACTGTGACGCGGAAAGCGGGCTGCACTACAACCGTCATCGCTACTACAATCCGGATATTGGTCGGTACCTGACGCCGGATCCGGTGAAGCTGGCGGGTGGGATCAATGCGTACCAGTATGTGCCGAATCCTACGGGGTGGGTGGATCCGCTCGGGTTGAGCACGTGTCCTGGTGGGGATGGGTGCAAA
>NZ_JAEKGB010000025.1:0-943 GCF_016918385.1 Pseudomonas sp. ICBG1301 | reverse complement strand
CGCACGTAATTGAACTCATGCCTGAAGTGCTCCAGCAAAAGCTGCTGCTCTATCAAGTTTTTCCCTAACGGCAACTCAAGTTTCAAGCTACGGTGCATTCGCTCATGGCGACCATTCTGGGCGGGTCTTCCCGGCATCGTTCGTTCCGGATAGATACCTAATCGGATCCACCAAACTGCCAAGGTGGACATTCTTGCCAAGCCCGGAGAGGCGAAGGGAACACCGTTGTCAGTACGAATGACGTCCGGCATTCCATATTCCTGAAAAAGCCTCTCAAAGGCCTGTTTCACCGGCTTGGTCATGATCTTGGGATGGGCCCTGCACGCCAAAATCATACGGGAGGCGTGGTCTGTAACGGTCAAAGGGAAGCACATCTGTGTGTCGAGCATCTTGAATTGCCCTTTGTAGTCAGCACACCACGTCTTATTGGGTTCGTTTGCTTCTCGCATTTCTCTGTGAGAGGTGCCGTGTCGGCGCTTGAAGCGCCGTTTACTGACTAGTCCGAGTCGTTCAAGCCATTGACCTGCCGTACTCGGAGAGGGCCAGGCGGTGCAAGGGTCATCGATTCGTAATAGCTCGATAATCTTCTTCGGCCCCCATTTATCGTGAGCGTCTTTCATTGCCACGATGCGGGCCAATATCTCGTCGTCAGTCTTGTTGGGGCTGTGATGAGGACGCCGGGAAAGCTCGGCCAACGACTTTAAATCGCCGCCAACATGCCGAGAAATCCATTTATCCACGGTCGGCCGACTAACGTTGAAGCGGCGTGCCAGCTGGCTTTTTGTGTAATCGCCAGAAAGCCAGTCGACGACCAGCTTGATTCGTTGGTTCATAGGGGACTCTTGGTTCCAGGGCATGATCAGTTACCTCCTGATCATGCGTATTAGCCTGTAAACCATGTCCCCGGTTAGAAATGTAAACGATGTCCCCGGTTTGTACCGGG
>NZ_JAEKGB010000024.1:0-1702 GCF_016918385.1 Pseudomonas sp. ICBG1301 | reverse complement strand
GCGAGGTTTATCGCTACGACGATCAGCACGTCATCCTTGAACGGCAGTTGGCCGGTGGCGCGAGTTTCTATTGGGAATGGGAACGTTCCGGCAAGGCGGCGCGCTGTATCCGGCATTGGGCCAGCTTTTCGCAGATGGACGCGCGTTATGCCTGGGGTGACGACGGCCAGGTCACGGTGTTTAACGCCGACGGCAGCCAGGAAGTCTACGTGCATGACCAGCGCGCACGGCTGGTACAGCGCATCGATCCGGACGGTGCCGAGCATTTCAAATCCTACGACGACAAGGGCCGGCTGACGGTCGAGCAAGACCCACTGGGCGCGGTGACGGCCTATCAGTACGACGATGCCGGACGCTTGGTGGCGGTGTTTCCGGGGGACGACGAACCAACCTCCTACGAGCATGACAACGGCTTCGTACGCGTGGTGCGGCGCGGCCAGGCGGTCTGGAAATATGAGCGCAATGACCAGGGCGACGTGACGCGTCGGACGGATCCCGCCGGCCATATCACCGACTACAGCTATAACCCATCCGGGCAACTGACGGGCGTCTGGTACCCCGATCACAGCTGTCATCGGCTGGTCTGGAATGAGCGCGGGCAGTTGCTGGAGGAGCAACTGCCCAATGGTGCCATCAAGCGTTATCGCTATGACGACCTGGGGCGGCAGGTGGCGCGTGAGGATGAGCACGGCGCGCTGACCCAATACCAGTGGGACAGCGTGGGCCGCCTGGTTCGCGTGGTCTTGCCGGGCGGTGCGTATCGGGAATACAGCTACAACCCCTACGGAAAAATCACCGCCGAACGCGACGAACTCGGCCACGTCACCCGTTACGAATACGCCGACGGCCTGCACCTGATCAGCCGCCGCCTCAATGCCGACGGCACCCAGGTCAAATACCGCTACGACAACGTGCGGCTGTTGCTCACCGCGATTGAAAACGAAGCCGGCGAAACCTACCAGCTTGATTACCACCCCAACGGCCTGATCCAGCAAGAAATCGGCTTTGACGGCCAGCGCACAGCGTATGCCTACGACCTCAACGGCAACCTGCTGGAAAAGACCGAACACGGCGACGATGGCCGTCAGCTGGTTACACGTTATGAGCGCGACCACGCCGGGCGCCTCGTACGAAAAACCCTTGCCGATGGCAAGGTGGTTGAATACGCCTACGACCGCCAGGGCAACCTGCTCAGTGTCGACGACGGCCACTGGGCGCTGGCCTACGAATACGACGTCCAGAATCGCCTGACCGCCGAGCACCAAGGCTGGGGCACCCTGCGCTACGGCTACGACGCCTGTGGTCAGTTAAAGCACCTGCGCCTGCCAGACAACAACCGTCTGGTGTTCAACCATGACAAAGGCGGCCACCTTGCTACCGTTGAGCTCAATGGCGAAACCCTCACCTCTCATCTGTTTAATGGAGGTCGAGAACACCAAAGAAGCCAAGGCAAACTCCTCAGCAGCTACCAATATGACGATCAAGGACGCCTGCTCAACCACGGCCTATGCGGCGTTGAAGGGGGGGTTTACCAACGCCAATACGACTACGACAAAACCGGCAACCTCACCCGCCTGCTCGACACCCGCAAGGGCCAGCACGACTACCACTACGACCCCCTCGCCCGCCTGACCCGCGCCAACCACTCGCAAGACGTACAGGAACGCTTCGGCCACGACCCGGCGGGCAACCTGCTGATGCA
>NZ_JAEKGB010000022.1:0-3304 GCF_016918385.1 Pseudomonas sp. ICBG1301 | reverse complement strand
AAAACAAAACCCCATCTGCTTTCGCAAATGGGGTTTCGGAATTTAATCTTGACGATGACCTACTCTCACATGGGGAAACCCCACACTACCATCGGCGATGCATCGTTTCACTGCTGAGTTCGGGATGGGATCAGGTGGTTCCAATGCTCTATGGTCGTCAAGAAATTCGGGTACTGAATCGTAGCCAGTTGGCTTCGCTTCAGCAAATTGGGTATGTAATAGAAGTCGGTGTCTTGTGAGCGTCGAACTTTCGGTTCATAGCGTCTTCACACACCGCAATCTGGCCTTTCGACTCAAATTGCTTGGGTGTTATATGGTCAAGCCTCACGGGCAATTAGTATTGGTTAGCTCAACGCCTCACAGCGCTTACACACCCAACCTATCAACGTCGTAGTCTTCGACGGCCCTTCAGGGAACTCAAGGTTCCAGTGAGATCTCATCTTGAGGCTAGTTTCCCGCTTAGATGCTTTCAGCGGTTATCTATTCCGAACATAGCTACCCGGCAATGCCACTGGCGTGACAACCGGAACACCAGAGGTTCGTCCACTCCGGTCCTCTCGTACTAGGAGCAGCCCCTCTCAAATCTCAAACGTCCACGGCAGATAGGGACCGAACTGTCTCACGACGTTCTAAACCCAGCTCGCGTACCACTTTAAATGGCGAACAGCCATACCCTTGGGACCGGCTTCAGCCCCAGGATGTGATGAGCCGACATCGAGGTGCCAAACACCGCCGTCGATATGAACTCTTGGGCGGTATCAGCCTGTTATCCCCGGAGTACCTTTTATCCGTTGAGCGATGGCCCTTCCATACAGAACCACCGGATCACTAAGACCTACTTTCGTACCTGCTCGACGTGTCTGTCTCGCAGTCAAGCGCGCTTTTGCCTTTATACTCTACGACCGATTTCCGACCGGTCTGAGCGCACCTTCGTACTCCTCCGTTACTCTTTAGGAGGAGACCGCCCCAGTCAAACTACCCACCATACACTGTCCTCGATCCGGATAACGGACCTGAGTTAGAACCTCAAAGTTGCCAGGGTGGTATTTCAAGGATGGCTCCACGCAGACTGGCGTCCACGCTTCAAAGCCTCCCACCTATCCTACACAAGCAAATTCAAAGTCCAGTGCAAAGCTATAGTAAAGGTTCACGGGGTCTTTCCGTCTAGCCGCGGATACACTGCATCTTCACAGCGATTTCAATTTCACTGAGTCTCGGGTGGAGACAGCGCCGCCATCGTTACGCCATTCGTGCAGGTCGGAACTTACCCGACAAGGAATTTCGCTACCTTAGGACCGTTATAGTTACGGCCGCCGTTTACCGGGGCTTCGATCAAGAGCTTCGCGTTAGCTAACCCCATCAATTAACCTTCCGGCACCGGGCAGGCGTCACACCCTATACGTCCACTTTCGTGTTTGCAGAGTGCTGTGTTTTTAATAAACAGTCGCAGCGGCCTGGTATCTTCGACCGGCATGGGCTTACGGAGCAAGTCCTTCACCCTCACCGGCGCACCTTCTCCCGAAGTTACGGTGCCATTTTGCCTAGTTCCTTCACCCGAGTTCTCTCAAGCGCCTTGGTATTCTCTACCCAACCACCTGTGTCGGTTTGGGGTACGGTTCCTGGTTACCTGAAGCTTAGAAGCTTTTCTTGGAAGCATGGCATCAACCACTTCGTGTTCTAAAAGAACACTCGTCATCAGCTCTCGGCCTTAAGATCCCGGATTTACCTAAGATCTCAGCCTACCACCTTAAACTTGGACAACCAACGCCAAGCTGGCCTAGCCTTCTCCGTCCCTCCATCGCAATAACCAGAAGTACAGGAATATTAACCTGTTTTCCATCGACTACGCTTTTCAGCCTCGCCTTAGGGACCGACTAACCCTGCGTCGATTAACGTTGCGCAGGAAACCTTGGTCTTTCGGCGTGGGTGTTTTTCACACCCATTGTCGTTACTCATGTCAGCATTCGCACTTCTGATACCTCCAGCAAGCTTCTCAACTCACCTTCACAGGCTTACAGAACGCTCCTCTACCGCATCACTTACGTGATACCCGTAGCTTCGGTGTATGGTTTGAGCCCCGTTACATCTTCCGCGCAGGCCGACTCGACTAGTGAGCTATTACGCTTTCTTTAAAGGGTGGCTGCTTCTAAGCCAACCTCCTAGCTGTCTAAGCCTTCCCACATCGTTTCCCACTTAACCATAACTTTGGGACCTTAGCTGACGGTCTGGGTTGTTTCCCTTTTCACGACGGACGTTAGCACCCGCCGTGTGTCTCCCATGCTCGGCACTTGTAGGTATTCGGAGTTTGCATCGGTTTGGTAAGTCGGGATGACCCCCTAGCCGAAACAGTGCTCTACCCCCTACAGTGATACATGAGGCGCTACCTAAATAGCTTTCGAGGAGAACCAGCTATCTCCGAGCTTGATTAGCCTTTCACTCCGATCCACAGGTCATCCGCTAACTTTTCAACGGTAGTCGGTTCGGTCCTCCAGTTAGTGTTACCCAACCTTCAACCTGCCCATGGATAGATCGCCCGGTTTCGGGTCTATTCCCAGCGACTAGACGCCCTATTAAGACTCGCTTTCGCTACGCCTCCCCTATTCGGTTAAGCTCGCCACTGAAAATAAGTCGCTGACCCATTATACAAAAGGTACGCAGTCACAGAACAAAGTCTGCTCCCACTGCTTGTACGCATACGGTTTCAGGATCTATTTCACTCCCCTCTCCGGGGTTCTTTTCGCCTTTCCCTCACGGTACTAGTTCACTATCGGTCAGTCAGTAGTATTTAGCCTTGGAGGATGGTCCCCCCATATTCAGACAAAGTTTCTCGTGCTCCGTCCTACTCGATTTCATGACTAAGAGATTTTCGCGTACAGGGCTATCACCCACTATGGCCGCACTTTCCAGAGCGTTCCGCTAATCTCAAAGCCACTTAAGGGCTAGTCCCCGTTCGCTCGCCACTACTAAGGGAATCTCGGTTGATTTCTTTTCCTCAGGGTACTTAGATGTTTCAGTTCCCCTGGTTCGCCTCTTGCACCTATGTATTCAGTACAAGATAACCATCTTATGATGGCTGGGTTCCCCCATTCAGACATCTCCGGATCAAAGTCTGTTTGCCGACTCCCCGAAGCTTTTCGCAGGCTACCACGTCTTTCATCGCCTCTGACTGCCAAGGCATCCACCGTATGCGCTTCTTCACTTGACCATATAACCCCAAGCAATCTGGTTATACTGTGAAGACGACATTCGCCGAAAATTCGAATTTCTCAACTAAGAGAACTCACAAATTTTACCTTAGCCTGAT
>NZ_JAEKGB010000021.1:0-3432 GCF_016918385.1 Pseudomonas sp. ICBG1301 | reverse complement strand
GTTCGAACATCACCATCAAGGCTGGCGATACCGTCGGCACCGTGACCGTCCCTGCGCCTAGCGATGACGTGTTCATCGACAAGAGCACGCAGACCGTCAAGATCACCGACGCTACCGGCGGTAACTTTGAAAAGCTGGAAGTTGCAGGTAACGGCGCAACCACCACGATCAACGACACCATCGACAAGGTCGATGTGGTCCTGACCGCGACCAACACTGTTGGTGAGGGCGGCAATATCGTCTACACCGCCAGCCTTGTGGATAAAAACGGCGCAGCAGTAACCAACATCACCAATCCGCTGACCGTCACCCTGGATAACGGCCAGACCATCACCATTGGTGTAAACCAGTCGAGCGGTTCTGTCGCGGTAGTCGCTCCAAACGACGTCTATCAAGGCGACCAAACTGTCACTGCCGCCATCAAAGGCGTTACCGGCGGCGAGCACTTCGAGAACCTGGTGCCGGGCACTACGCCGGTAAATACCACCGTTACCGATACTCCGGGTACTGCGGACACCACCACTGTGACCCTGACCGCGCCAAGTGCGGTCAACGAAGGTGGTCAGATCATCTACACCGCTACCTTGAGCAACAAGGCCGGCACCGACGTCACCCTGAAACTCGACAACGGCTCGAGCATTACTATCAAGGCTGGTGACACCGTCGGTACTGTGACCGTTCCTGCGCCAAGCGATGACGTGTTCATCGACAAGAGCACGCAGACCGTCAAGATCACCGACGCTATCGGCGGTAACTTCGAGAAGCTGGAAGTTGCCGGTAACGGTGCGACAACGACCATCAATGACACCATCGACAAAGTCGATGTGGTCCTGACGGCCACCAACACTGTCGGTGAAGGCGGCAATATCGTTTACACCGCTTCGCTGGTCGACAAGTCGGGTAATGCGGTGACCAACATCACCAACCCACTGACCGTGACGTTGGATAACGGCCAGACCATCACCATTGGTGTGAACCAATCCAGCGGTTCCGTCTCGGTAGTCGCTCCGAACGACGTCTATAAGGGCGATCAAACCGTCACCACCGCCATCAAAGGCGTCACTGGCGGCGAACACTTCGAAAATCTGGTACCGGGCACTACGCCGGTGAACACCACCGTTACCGATACTCCGGGCACTGCGGACACCACCACCGTGACCCTGACCGCGCCAAGCGCAGTTAATGAAGGTGGTCAGATTACGTACACCGCCACGCTTTCTAACAAAGCGGGTACTGACGTCACCCTGAAACTCGACAACGGTTCCACCATCACCATCAAGGCCGGTGACACCGTCGGCACCGTGACCCTTCCGGCGCCTAGCGATGACGTGTTCATCGACAAGAGCACGCAGACCGTCAAGATCACCGACGCTACCGGCGGCAACTTCGAGAAGCTGGAAGTTGCAGGCAACGGCGCGACAACGACTATCAACGACACCATCGACAAGGTCGATGTGGTCCTGACCGCCACCAACACCGTCGGTGAAGGCGGCAATATCGTTTACACCGCTTCGCTGGTCGACAAGTCGGGTAATGCGGTGACTAACATCACCAACCCGTTAACGGTCACTCTGGATAACGGCCAGACCATCACCATCGGTGTAAACCAGTCGAGCGGGTCTGTTTCTGTAGTCGCTCCAAACGACGTCTATAAAGGCGATCAAACCGTCACCACCGCCATCAAAGGCGTCACCGGCGGCGAACACTTCGAGAACCTGGTACCGGGCACTGCGCCGGTAAATACCACCGTTACCGATACTCCGAGCACTGCGGACACCACTACCGTGACGCTGACCGCGCCAAGCGCGGTCAACGAAGGTGGTCAGATTACGTACACCGCGACCTTGAGCAACAAGGCCGGCACCGACGTCACGCTGAAGCTGGACAACGGATCGACCATCACCATCAAGGCTGGCGATACCGTCGGCACTGTGACCGTCCCAGCGCCGAGCGATGACGTGTTCATCGACAAGAGCACGCAGACCGTCAAGATCACCGACGCTACCGGCGGCAACTTCGAGAAGCTGGAAGTTGCAGGTAACGGCGCGACAACGACTATCAACGACACCATCGACAAGGTCGATGTGGTCCTGACCGCCACCAACACTGTTGGTGAGGGCGGCAACATCCTTTACACCGCTTCGCTGGTCGATAAGTCAGGTAATGCGGTGACTAACATCACCAACCCGCTGACCGTCACCCTGGATAACGGTAAAACCATCACCATCGGTGTGAACCAATCCAGCGGTTCTGTCTCGGTAGTCGCTCCAAACGACGTCTACAAAGGCGACCAGACCGTCACCACCGCGATCAAAACTGTGACCGGCGGCGAGCATTTCGAGAACCTGGTGCCGGGCACTGCGCCGGTAAATACCACCGTTACCGATACTCCGAGCACTACGGACACCACCACCGTCACGCTGACCGCGCCAAGCGCCGTTAACGAAGGCGGTCAGATCACCTACACCGCCACGCTTTCTAACAAAGCAGGTACTGACGTCACCCTGAAACTCGACAACGGCTCGAGCATTACCATCAAGGCTGGTGACACCCTCGGCACTGTGACCGTTCCTGCACCAAGCGATGACGTGTTCATCGACAAGAGCACTCAGACCGTCAAGATCACTGACGCTACCGGCGGCAACTTCGAGAAATTGGAAGTTGCAGGTAACGGCGCGACAACGACTATCAACGACACCATCGACAAGGTCGATGTGATCCTGACCGCCACCAACACTGTTGGCGAAGGCGGCAACATCGTTTACACCGCCAGCCTTGTGGATAAGAACGGCGCAGCAGTAACCAACATCACCAACCCGCTGACAGTCACCCTGGATAACGGCCAAACCATCACCATCGGTGTAAATCAGTCGAGCGGGTCTGTTTCTGTAGTCGCTCCAAACGACGTCTATAAAGGCGATCAAACCGTCACCACCGCGATCAAAACTGTGAGCGGCGGCGAGCATTTCGAAAATCTGGTGCCAGGTACCGATAAAGTCACAACGACCGTAACTGACACACCGGGCACCGCAGATACCACCACTGTGACGCTGACCGCGCCAAGTGCGGTCAACGAAGGTGGTCAGATCACCTATACCGCGACCTTGAGCAACAAGGCCGGCACCGACGTCACGCTGAAGCTGGACAACGGTTCGACCATCACTATCAAGGCTGGCGATACCGTCGGCACTGTGACCGTCCCAGCACCTAGCGATGACGTGTTCATCGACAAGAGCACCCAGACCGTCAAGATCACCGACGCCACAGGCGGTAACTTCGAGAAGCTGGAAGTTGCCGGTAACGGAGCGACAACGATCATCAACGACACCATCGACAAGGTCGATGTGGTCCTGACCGCGACCAACACTGTGGGCGAAGGCGGCAACATCGTTTACACCGCCAGCCTTGTGGATAAAAACGGCGCAGCAGTAA
>NZ_JAEKGB010000020.1:0-5576 GCF_016918385.1 Pseudomonas sp. ICBG1301 | reverse complement strand
TCGGTACCTGACGCCGGATCCGGTGAAGCTGGCGGGTGGGATCAATGCGTACCAGTATGTGCCGAATCCTACGGGGTGGGTGGATCCGCTCGGGTTGAGCACGTGTCCTGGTGGGGATGGGTGCAAACCATCACATCGCATCGAAGAGCCGGAAAAAAAGGTTAACGTAAATGAAGGAGATGTCGTTCCGCCCAAGGGATTTGACAGCACGCTTTCGAGAAACAGAGCATTTAGAAGAGCCAAAGAAATTGGTGGTATCCCACAGACTACACAGCCAAAAGAAATCTATCGGGAGCGAATTCGTGACCAAGATCGACATATCATGGGTCGGGTATACGTTTTTAGCTTGAGAAAAGATCACATCACCAAAATCTATGAACATTCGCTAGGTCATTCGGAGGGAAACCACGGCCCACATTTCAACACTAAAAACACAATAAAAGACATCAAGGTTCCTTTGAAAATTGGTGATGACTCCCACACGTATTTCAAGAGATAGACATGAAAACAGCCTACATAAATGAGCTAGGGATCAAACCGTGGGAAGGCACACACCCAATAAATGACCTTGCATTTACAACGGTAACCTTAATTAGCCCTGACTTTTCAAACACTTGGAAAGTTTGGTGCACCATCACAGAAACCCTATCAAATCATTGGCTAACAAAGCGCGAGTGGCGATCGATAGGCGGAGCAGAATTCAACTCAAAAACCGAAGAATACCTACTGAAAAAAAACTTATCACTAGAGCTAAATAACGATGCTCTACTCAAAAAAAACAACACCAGCAATGTATATTCAATTGTCAAAAATCTTCCGAGTGACCCACAAAAAATAGATAACCGAGCTCTAGAAGGATCACAAGATGTTTTTATAGCACTTCAAAAGACCCGCACTGAAACAAGTGACTTCTGGACGAGCATGACGGTATTTGAAAGCAGTATTACATCTATAAAAATCAAAATATTCCTAAGCGAGAATAAAGCTACAATTCTATCTAGATTTTACGATAACGAAACACACGTCGCAGCCCAGTTTTATTTATCGTCCGAGCATACAAACGAAATCGCGTCAGCACTAGAAAAAGCAAAAATTAAAAAAATAATTCCTGAGGAGGTTTTTTATCATATCAATGGTCAAACGAGAATTCAAAATAAATAAAAACAATATTAAATAATATCTGCCTCATTTTTCACTCAACTGACGCCATCAAAGAACAGAAATTTATCTTATCAACAAAAAGACACAAGAAGGCCTGACAGCTAAAGAATTCATACCGGATATCCAAACCCATGAATAAAGACTACCCAAAACTACAGCAATTCTTATCTGGCTACTTTAATCAAGATTGGGTTGATGAATACTCAAATGCAGACGAAGTAATCGCGAATTACCTATCGGAAGCACCTGCAGAAACAATAGAGCTGACAAAACTAGAACTTGCCAAATTAATATTCGCCAATTTACCCGAGCCACAACTCCAAAACCTTCTATTCTTGGAAATTGGGTGCGGCTACTATTACCCTCACAAATGGCCCTCAGGGACATTATGGCTAAATCATATATTCAGAAAACTCGATAAACACTCACCTAAAATCACTAAATAGACACTATTATTTTTAAATCGAAAAAGGGCTCATAACAAAATGAACGAGGTTATTTATCAAATCGACTATCTTGAAGATGAAATCGATAACGCTTTTAAAACCTTGAAAATAGACTCAAAGAAGCTTGAGGAGGCGGAACTCACTGACTTGATAAAATCACTGACAAAAAAATTCTTCAAATCACAAAGCAACGTACTTGACGCAATAATCCTGAATGAAAAAAAACAGAGCACAACCCTAACTTCTGGAGGGAGATAGAAAATCGCATTCACAAAAAAAATCTGATTTTGCTGGTTTTCGACTCATCATACCGAGCTTGGAAAGTCAGCAGTGCACAAGATATCGCCTCTATTTTGGGTGAAACAACTGGATATCCATTTTGGATAACCGATAACCAGCTTACATTTCTAGTACATATGGACGACCATGACTGCGTAATTTGGGCCTAAACCATGGACATCAAATCCACGCACTCAGAATTTTTTCCGAACTACCTCAACACACCTACATTGTGACGGAGGCAATTGATTGGATTGCGTGTATCTCCTTCGAGGGGCACTTGGACTTCGCAACTCTTCGCACTGAGTGAGCATCGTAAGAAGCGAAACCTGTCGCCCCCATCACCCCCACGCCACCACCAACAACCCCACCCCCAGCACCAGACACAACGGCGAATAAACATACGTATCCAACCGTGCAAACCTCGACCCGCCCACTTTCTTGAAAAAACCCACCAGTTCCGAGTCCCCAATCGCCCTGGCAAACATGACCACGGCGATCGCGCTGATGCCCCACTGCAACGCCCCATGGGACACCGGCGAAAAGTACAGCCCGGCCCGCAAGCACACGAGCAGCGCAATCGCCACCAGCCCCATCGCGACCAGGAACGTGGCCAGCGCCGAGGGTTTGAACGCCGGCCTCGGCCCGCTGGCGAATTCGCCCGGCAGTTGAGGAATGGCAGCGAGCATGCCGAGTTTGCCACCGGCGGCCCAGTACAAATGCACCATGCTGATGCAGGTAAATACGCCAACGATCCATCGCGCGATGAAAAAGCTCATGGCCGGCTCTCTCCAAAAATGTGCGATTCAGGATAGTCGCCCTGGGATTTTTTGTAGGCATTTCGTCGGCGGCTGATGGTAAAGTGCCGCCCCATGAAACTCGCCCGTACCGACCGCTCGCTCATTGCCTGGATGCTCTACTGCTGCGTCCTGTTCAATGTGTTCGCCTGCAGTATTGGCCATGGGCAGATGCTGGGGATGCAGCTCAACGGCATCGGCGGTCAGTTCTGTACGGTAGACCCGCGCACTCAGGCCCCCACCCCAACCCGGTCCACTGACGAGAACCTGCCGACGCTGTCCAAGGCGTTCGGTTGCCCGCTGTGTTCCACCGGCGGCATGGGCCCTGCGCTCAACACCCATTTGAATGTGGCCGTGTTGCCACAACCGCATGCGCCGCCTGCGGCTGTGGTGTTTGCTGCTGACGTTCCTGCCCGCTTCACCTGGCCCACGGCTCACCCACGCGCGCCTCCCGCTGTCGCCTGATCCTTCGCTTTCCGATCTGCACCGCTCACCGTTCCCCTCGGGTTTACGGGCGGCTGTGCGTTGTTTTCAAGCTGAGTTTTTCAGGATTCAACCATGAAACATTTACCCCTGTTGGCGGGCCTGTTCGGCTGCCTGCCTGTCTGTGGCTGGGCACTTGAACTGGCCCCCACCACCATTGATGGTGAACAAAGCACCGAGCCTGGCCTGGCGCTGGATCAGTCCAGCGGCATGGCGTCGCGTCTTGGCCTGAGTGTGCGGGAAACCCCGGCGTCGGTGGCCATCGCCAATCGCAATGATATCGAGCGCCATGGCGCCAAGACCTTCCGCGATGCGGCTAATACCCTGCCCGGCGTCAACGCCAGCGCACCGCCGGGGTTTGGTGGGTTTGTGTCCTATCGGGGCTTTACCAGCAGCCAGATCACCCAGATGTTCAACGGTATCAACGTCGCCACCGGCCTGGCGCGACCAGTGGATGCCTGGATCTATGACCGGGTCGAGCTCGTCGGCGGCCCCTCTTCCTTGATCAACGGTGCCGGCTCCGTGGGCGGCTCGTTGAACTATGTGACCAAACTGGCAACCCGCGAAGAACAGGCGGCTGAAGGCCAGCTCACCTACGGCAGTTACGACACCGCCGGTATGGCCTTGGGCCTCAACCACGCCCTGACCGAACCCGGCGCCGAGGTGCAGCATTACGCACGCCTGGACGTCAGCCGTAATACCAACCACAGCTACATCGACCGCGACCAGCGCGACGCCTGGAGCCTGGCGTTTTCCGTGCTCAGCGACTTGACGCCCAACCTGTCGCACACCCTGGCGCTGGAATACCAGGATGAGCATGAGGACAGCCCCTACTGGGGCACGCCGGTGCTCAACCCCAAGGCCGGCGAATTGAAGATCGACCGGCACAACCGCTTCAACAATTACAACGTCGCCGATGGCCGATACGAACAGCGCACGATCTGGGCGCGCTCGATCATCGACTACCGGATCAACGACAACACCACGCTGAAGAACACCCTCTATCATCTGGACAGCCAGCGCGACTATCGAAACCTGGAAACTTACCAATACAACGCCGACAACAGCGCCGTGAATCGCTCGACCGCGTATCAGGTGCGCCACCAGGGTGAGCAGAACGGCAACCAGTTCGAACTGCGTCATGACAATACGTTGTGGGGGCTTTCGACCACCTGGTCGGGCGGTTTTGAATACAAGGTCAACAGCACCACCAACCACCCGCTGAACGTACCAGGTAAAAGCACGGTCGACCCGAACCACTACGACCCTGGGCACTTTTACGACATCCCGGGCACCCGGCCAGGGTTCGTACCGGACAAGACCAATGCAGTGACGACCCAGGCACTGTTCGCGGAAAACCGCCTGGGCCTCACCGATAAACTCTCGTTGCTGACGGGCCTGCGCTACGACGCCATCGACCTCGACGTGACCAACCACCGCGAGATAACGGCCACCAACCCGCGTCACTTCAAGCGCCGCTGGGAACCAGTGACCGGCCGCGTCGGCCTGACTTACCAGTTCATCCCGTCGGCCAATGTGTACGTGCAATACAGCACGGCGGCCGAGCAACCATCGACCACCACCCAAGTCTTCGATGTGTCCACCGGCCGGCAGTGGGAGGTCGGCAGCAAGTTCGACTACCTGGACGGTCGCGGCTCGGCCACCGTTGCCGCCTACAGGATCGAGCGCAAGGATTTCGCCGTCACCGACCCGCTGGATCCGAACAACAGCATTCCGGTGGGAGCGCAATCGTCCAAAGGCATCGAACTGGCCAGCTCACTGCGCATCACGCCCCGACTGTTGGCGGAAGGCAACTTTGCCTGGGTGGATGCCGAGTACGATGACTTCAATGAGAAACTTGCCAGCGGTGCGGTGGTATCGCGCAAGGGCAACACGCCGACCAACGTGCCCAAGCGCGTCGGTAACCTGTGGCTGACTTATGATTTTGCCGAGGCTTGGCAAGGCGGTGTGGATGCGCGGTACGTCGCCGAGGTGTATGCGGATAACGCCAATACCCTCACGGTGCCGGCCTATACGTTGTTCGGCACATTCCTGCGCTACAAAGTGGACGCCCATACCTCGGTGACCGGCCGGGTGCGCAACCTGACCAATGAGGTATATGCCGAGTTTGCCCATGTATCGCCGGCGTATTACCTGGGGGCGCCACGCACGTTCGAATTGGCAGTGCAAACCCGGTTCTGAACCTGCAATGTAATCAACATGTGGGAGGGGGCTTGCCCTAATGCCAGCCAGTTAAAGGGTGGGATGTAGAACACATCATCTGTAGTGAGCGGGCTCGCCCCGGTACAAACCGGGGACATCGTTTACATTTCTAACCGGGGACATGGTTTACAGGCTAATACGCATGATCAGGAGGTAACTGATCATGCCCTGGAACCAAGAGTCCCCT